>NZ_JBHNWH010000029.1:0-890 GCF_046720935.1 Winogradskyella sp. A3E31 | reverse complement strand
CCTAACGATCCATGTGACCCAATGCAAGCTGTGGGTTATACAGGCTATGATAGCACAAATACAATCTGGCAGACAGCGGACTGTGACGGTGATGGAGTGAGTAACGGTGATGAGTTCACCAACGGTACAGACCCATACAGCAACCCAGGCGATACGGACGGTGACGGTATCGATGATGACAATGAGACCAATGACGGTACAGATCTTAACGATCCATGTGATCCTTTTGGGGCTTTGACAACTGATTCAGACGGTGATGGATTGACAGATTGTGAAGAGATTACGGGAATGGATGACTCTAGCACACCATTAGATCCAGGAGGAACGACTTCGGACCCTAACGATGCATGTAGTCCAGTACCAACAGCAAGTTGCCAACCAGTTGCTAATGATGATACTGCATCTACTGATCCAGGGATGGCTGTTATTATAGATATTACTTCAAACGATACAGATCCAGACGGCACTATTGATGACAGTACTATAGATTTAGATCCAAGTACACCAGGACAACAAAGTACAATCACTATTCCTGGTGAAGGGGTCTATACTGATAATGGAGATGGAACAATCACATTTAGTCCTGATCCAGGATTCACCAATGACACATCAACAATTATGTATACAGTAAATGATAATGATGGCAATACCTCAACTGTAGGAACGATATCAATTACGGTTCCGGCATGTCCTAATAGTGTAGACAGTGATGGTGATGGTCTTACTGATTGTGAGGAATCTACAGGCGTGGACGACCCAAGTACAGCAGTTGTACCAAGTGGTATAACGGATCTTAACGACCCATGTGACCCAATGCAACCAGCAGGTTACACAGGCTATGATAGCACAAATGCAATCTGGCAGGCAGCGGATTGTGACGGTGATGGAGT
>NZ_JBHNWH010000028.1:0-930 GCF_046720935.1 Winogradskyella sp. A3E31 | reverse complement strand
TACACCACGCTTTTTTGCGTGGCACTCGAAGTGACGTTTATAGAATATGGTTCTTCAGTCATCCCGATAGCTATCGGGATTCCTTCTGAATGACAGGTGAGATTCTTCAGTCACACCAAAAACCTTTTTTGGCGTACCTTCTGAATGACAGCTCCAATAATTTATATTAAAAGCCAAGAATCTCAGAATAAGTTATTATGCCAACATTAGAATGCTTCCTTTTTTAATATCTTAATTGCATGAAAACAATTGGTGACCATAATTACTATGTTTATATCCTTACCAACAAGAATAAAACGGTATTATACATTGGTGTGACCAATAGCATAAAAGAAAGGCTGTACTTCCACAATAACCCAGAACCTTTCTCAAAGGCTTTTACTGCTAAATACAACTGTTTTTATTTGGTGTATTATGAGCATTTCTTTGAAGTGGCCAATGCTATTAAAAGAGAAAAAGAATTAAAAGGGTGGAGCCGAAAGAAGAAAGAACATTTAATTACGCACACTAATCCTGACTGGAAGTTTTTGAATGATAATATATAGTGTTCCTTTACTATTGTTAGGTGAATAACTATTAATCGAAAGATTCTTCAGTCTCTTCGTTCCTTCTGAATGACATTGCATCGTGTTATGTCATTCTGAGCGGTAGCGAAGAATCTTATCATTCATTGGAAAAAGTAAAAGTCTATAACTATATATGGGAAAGATTCTTCAGTCATCCCGATAGCTATCGGGATTCCTTCTGAATGACATTACATCTTGTTTTGTTATTCAGAGCGGTAGCGAAGAAACTTACTATAAAAATAAGCACAATCAAAAGCTCCCCGCCTTACACAAGACGTCTAAATTGTATCGAGAAAAGGCACCTATAAATACTTCTCGATACACCACGCTTTTTTGCGTGGCACTCGAAGTGACGTTTATAGAA
>NZ_JBHNWH010000027.1:0-977 GCF_046720935.1 Winogradskyella sp. A3E31 | reverse complement strand
TGATTTTGAGTTGATGTATTTCCATTGCCATCATCATAAGTCCAGGTAATGGTATAAGTACCTTGGGCTGAATAAGACGTTGGATCAGAAGTTGTTCCTGTAATAGTCCCGGCACAGTTATCGGTTGCCGTAGGAGCAGAGACCGAAGCACTACATTGACCAGTAATAGTAGGCAAAGAAGCCACATTGGCTACCGGTGCCTGAGTATCATCAATCACAATATCCTGATAAACGTCAATGGTATTTCCATTGCCATCATCCACACGATATGTTCTAGTAATCGTTCCGTCATTCACAGCCGGGTTAGCAGTCTGTGATATAAAGGTTACAGTCGCCGTCCCGCAGTTGTCCGCCTCGTCAGTAACGACAGCAGGATTAGCAGCAGGCACATCAGCAAGACACTGTACATTAATATCCGCAGGGTTTGAAGCCGTTGGGTCAGTAGTATCATCCACTGTTACCGTTTGGTTTTGTGTCGAGGTGTTTCCATTACCATCATCATAAGTCCATGTAATGGTATAAGTTCCTTGGGCTGAATAAGACGTTGGATCAGAAGTTGTACCAGTAATAGCTCCAGCACAGTTATCTGTAGCGGTAGGAGCAGAGACCGAAGCACTACATTGACCATTAACGGTAGCCAAAGAAGCCACATTAGCCACAGGTGCCTGAGTATCATCAATCACAATATCCTGATAGACATCAATGGTATTTCCATTGCCATCATCCACACGATATGTTCTAGTAATCGTTCCGTCATTTACAGCTGGATTAGCAGTCTGTGATATAAAGGTTACAGTCGCCGTTCCGCAGTTGTCTGCCTCGTCAGTCACGACAGCGGTATTAGCAGCAGGCACATCAGCAAGACACTGTACATTAATATCCGCAGGATTAGATGCTGTAGGATCTTGAGTATCATCTACTGTTACCGTTTGATTTTGAGTTGATGTATTTCCATTGCCATCATCATAAGTCCAGGT
>NZ_JBHNWH010000026.1:0-1007 GCF_046720935.1 Winogradskyella sp. A3E31 | reverse complement strand
TCGATGATGACAATGAGATCAATGACGGTACGGACTTAAACGACCCATGTGACCCAATGCAACCAGCAGGTTACACAGGCTATGATAGCACAAATACAATCTGGCAGGCAGCGGATTGTGACGGTGATGGAGTGAGCAACGGTGATGAGTTTACCAATGGTACAGATCCATACAGCAATCCAGGTGATGCGGACGGTGATGGTATCGATGATGATACAGAGACCAATGACGGTACGGATTTAAACGACCCATGTGATCCAATGCAATCGGCAGGTTACACAGGTTATAATAGTAGCAATGCAATCTGGCAGTCAGCGGACTGTGATGGTGATAGTGTGACCAACGGTGACGAGTTCACCAACGGTACAGATCCATACAGCAATCCAGGTGATGCGGACGGTGACGGTATCGATGATGACAATGAGACCAATGACGGTACGGACGTAAACGACCCATGTGACCCAATGCAAGCTGTGGGTTATACAGGCTATGACAGCACAAATACGATCTGGCAGGCAGCGGACTGTGACGGTGATGGTGTGACCAACGGTGATGAGTTCACTAACGGTACGGACCCTTACAACAATCCAGGTGATACGGACGGTGACGGTATCGATGATGATACAGAGACCAATGACGGTACGGACCCTAACGACCCATGTGACCCAATGCAAGCTGTGGGTTATACAGGCTATGACAGCACAAATACGATCTGGCAGGCAGCGGACTGTGACGGTGATGGAGTGAGTAACGGTGATGAGTTCACCAATGGTACAGACCCATACAGCAATCCAGGTGATACGGACGGTGACGGTATCGATGATGACACTGAGACTACAAATGGAACTGATCCTAACGATCCATGTGACCCAATACAAGCTGTGGGTTATACAGGCTATGATAGCACAAATGCAATCTGGCAGACAGCGGACTGTGACGGTGATGGTGTGACCAACGGTGATGAGTTCACTAACGGTACGGACCCTTACAACAATCCAGGCGATACG
>NZ_JBHNWH010000025.1:0-1082 GCF_046720935.1 Winogradskyella sp. A3E31 | reverse complement strand
ACAGTAAACGATAACGATGGCAATACCTCAACTGTAGGAACGATATCAATTACGGTACCGGCATGTCCTAATAGTGTAGACAGTGATGGTGATGGTCTTACTGATTGTGAGGAATCTACAGGAGTGGATGATCCAAGTACACCAGTTGTACCAAGTGGTATAACGGATCTTAACGATCCATGTGACCCAATGCAAGCTGCGGGCTATACAGGCTATGACAGCACAAATACAATCTGGCAGGCAGCGGACTGCGACGGTGATGGTATGAGCAATGGTGATGAGTTCACCAACGGTACCGATCCATACAGCAACCCAGGCGATACGGACGGTGATGGTATCGATGATGATACAGAGACCAATGACGGTACTGACCCTAACGATCCATGTGATCCAGTACAACCGGCAGGCTATACAGGCTATGATAGCACAAATGCGATCTGGCAGACAGCGGACTGTGACGGTGATGGAGTGAGTAACGGTGATGAGTTTACCAATGGTACAGACCCATACAGTAACCCAGGTGATACGGACGGTGATGGTATCGATGATGATACAGAGACCAATGACGGTACTAATCCAAACGATCCATGTGACCCGATACAACCAGCAGGCTACACAGGCTATGATAGCACAAATGCGATCTGGCAGGCAGCGGACTGTGATGGTGATGGAGTGAGCAACGGTGATGAGTTCACCAATGGCACAGATCCATATAGCAATCCAAGTGATACGGACGGTGATGGTATTGATGATGATACTGAGACTACAAATGGAACTGATCCAAACGATCCATGTGACCCAATGCAAGCTGTAGGTTATACAGGCTATGATAGCACAAATACAATCTGGCAGGCAGCGGACTGTGATGGTGATGGTGTGAGTAACGGTGATGAGTTCACCAACGGTACAGACCCATACAGTAACCCAGGTGATACGGACGGTGACGGCATCGATGATGATACTGAGACCAATGACGGTACTGATCCTAACGATCCATGTGACCCGATACAGCCAGCAGGCTATACAGGCTATGATAGCACAAATGCAATCTGGCAGGCAGCGGACTGTGACGGTGATGGTGT
>NZ_JBHNWH010000024.1:0-1290 GCF_046720935.1 Winogradskyella sp. A3E31 | reverse complement strand
CGACTACGTCCGAATCCACTCGGAATTGCTACCGTCGGTCTCTGCCGAAAGTTTGTTTAACTTTAAGCTGTAACTGACGGTTATACAAAACCGTTACCACACATTTGAGAAAAACATTATGCATAAAATTAAACTTTTAATAATTCTGATTTTAACGCTTGGAATTCAAAACAATCTAAAAGCAGAAACTTGGGACGAACCTTGGCAGAAAGAAATAATCCAAAAAGCGGAATATTTTGTTCTTGCGAATGTAATTGAATTAGATAGTCTTGGAGTTCAAATTGGAGTTCTACAAAATTTTGGAAAGAAGAAGTTGCCGAATAAACTTCTAATAAATGGATTTTCACTTTTAAGTTTAGGAAGTTCATCAGGACACGGAGTTCATTATGATTTTGAAAAAGGACAAAAACTATATTTTTTGCTAACTAAAAAAGATGATGGAAATTTTGCAATCCCAACACCTACATCTGGATTTGCAGTATTAGATAAAGAAAACAATGTTTATGCAACTTATCGACATAGTTATCATCAAGCATTAATTCCAAAAGATATTTACGAATTGACTTATCAAGCAATTTGGAACTATTATCATAACCTTGAATACGATAAAGGTTCGGTAATGGAATTTATAAACGAACAGATTGAAAAAGAACCAGCTGGATTTGCTGAAAATGAAATTTCAACCTTCTTCTTACAACACGCTTCTTTAGAAACAGCATATTTATTAGATGTTCCAATCGAATTCAACCGAATTAAAAAATTTGCTCAATCTGACAACTTTCACTCAAAGGTTTCCTCAGTTCAACTTATGACGCTAATTGATAATGAAGAAACGAAAGAATTTCTATTTGAATTTATACAAAATGAGGATAATGATAATTTTGAGAAAGTAATAGCAATCCGTTCTCTTAAAAAAATTGGAGGAAAGGAATACAAAACTAAACTTTTAGGAATTGCGGAAAATTTATCAGATGAAGAAACTGGGTTCGGTGGGAACATAATGGACCCAAGAGTTGGAACAAGATTTCCAAGTCCAAGACAAGCTGTAAAAGAAACCGAATAAAAACGTGTGGTAACAACGTGTATAATTAATTGCTTGGTTCTAGCCTACTTACGAAAATTCCGCTGGAATTTTCTATTTGTGATTAGTTTGCTAAATTAGTTGCTTAACCACGCAACTAATCATACACAATCACGATGGAATACATTCAGCGAAAAAGCTGACCAAAATGGTTCCACAACTGCGTTGTTCCCACCCTTTTGGTTCATGTATTCCATCTACCTGCTAAA
>NZ_JBHNWH010000023.1:0-1417 GCF_046720935.1 Winogradskyella sp. A3E31 | reverse complement strand
GAAGAATCAGTAACTATAAGTGAACCAGCAGATATAGTATTAACGGTTAACTCTACAGATGTTACCTGTAATGGTGCAGCTGATGGAACAATCACCGCAAGTGCTACTGGCGGTGCAACAATCACCGTTGATGGAGCTGCCTATGATGAAAATGCAACTTATGGACCAGGGACTTATACAGTAAGAGCTTCACAGAGCGACACATGCTTTGAAGAAGAGACAGTAACAATAAGTGAGCCAGACGTATTTACAGTTGCTGCAACTTGTGGCCCTGGTGTTTGTTTTAATGGTGGTATAAATACGACGAGCTTAGGCTCAGCAGTACAAGGAGGTACAGGTCCTTTTATATATTCATGGACTCCGACTACACCTATCAATTATTTCGATGACCCAACAAGTCCAACACCAGACTTTGAAAATGCACCAGCTGGTCAATATATATTGACACTTACAGTAACCGATGCAAATGATTGTGAAGCAAGTGACAATATTGTAATTACAATTTTGGAAGATCCAATGGTTTCCATCGACCCTATCGATGCGATATGTGAAGATGCAGAAGAATTTATGCTAAACGCAACTAGTGATGCAGACAGTGTATTATGGACGAGTAACGGAAGTGCCGTTTTTGATGATGCAACTTCACTTAATCCAACAATAACAAATTTTGCTGACGGTGAAATCTTTACGATTACAGCTACTGGTGAAAATGGATGTACGAGTTCTGCAAGCATTACAATTACACTAATAGTATGTTGCGAGCCAGCTGCTGTTTGTAACCTTCAGGATCAAGAATTAGACTGTAAAGATATTGACGAGTTAGCTGATTTTGCAGTAGAATTTCCTCCTTTTACAAGTGAGCAGTATGCAAGTGTATTTACAGATATTGAGCTTTGTGGTAACACACCGTCAATGACTTATGAAGATACAGACTATGATGTTCAAGTAACGGTAAATGTTGCAACAGTATTTACAGCAACAAGAACGTATACACTTACTATAGATGGTGAAGAGTTCACCTGTTCTCAGGAATTAAAAGTTACTAATGCAGCACCTACGATTAACAATGGTGATGATTTAGTTCCAGGAGATATTCCGAACATAGATTTTATGGGTTGTTTACCTGAAGGTGATATTGATGGGAGTTTCTCAAATGATTTAATTGTTGATTGTTTTGGAAATCCAGTTAATGAGGCCAATGTTTTAATTGAAGTTACAAGCGTTATAGGAAATGATTGCGCTTGGACTGTGACAATTACCACTACAGTTACAACTGGTAATGGTGAAACTATTGTAATTAGAGAAGATGAAATAGATGGTGGTGATGATGTGGCACCGACATGGGATGCAGATCAGGACTACGACCAAGATGTTGTATGTGCTAGTGATGTTACCACGCCGGGTGTACCAACAGCGA
>NZ_JBHNWH010000022.1:0-1517 GCF_046720935.1 Winogradskyella sp. A3E31 | reverse complement strand
ATCCGTCAATCTTTAATTATGGAAAACAAAACTTCTAAATACTTTAAATACGCCATTGGCGAAATCATACTCGTAGTCATTGGGATTCTTATTGCTTTATCAATCAATAATTGGAACACTGCCAACCAAGCTCATAAGTTAGAGTTGGGCATATTAAACGAACTTAAGGAAGGTCTTAAAAACGATCAAGACCTATTGAAAAATACGTTTAAAAAAGACGAGAATGACCACAGGGTACTACTCATTTTAGATTCTTTATTAAAAAATCCAAAACATCCTTACACCAAAAATATGGACACCTTGTTTGGCAAGGTATATGGCATTAGGAATGTGAGACTCAACCATGCATTTTACGAAGATTTAAAGTCCAGTGGATTACAAATCATACGCGATAAACGTTTAAGAGCCCAAATCGTAGATCTGTTTGAAAACAACTATCAACTTCTGGAAACCTTTCTGGAGAACGAACGTAGTGTTAACCAGGTCGTTAGACCATACTATCTTGATAATTTCGTCGCTTTGGACTTTAAAGATTCTGCAACACCAATAGACTATCAAAAAATTTGGAATGACCCTAAGTACAGAAATATCGTTCATTATAGAATTATAAGTTTAAAGTTCAATCAATTGGAAGATTACCAAAACACCATTATTTCAATTGAACATTTAATAGAAAAAATAAATGATTACATAAAAGAATGATAAAATTTTTCCGCCATATCCGTCAATCCATGGTAAACCAGAAGAAAACAAAAAAGTATGTGCTATACGCCATTGGAGAAATCATTCTTGTGGTTATTGGTATTCTCATTGCACTACAGATTAATAATTGGAATAGCAATAGAATTGAGAACATTGCTGAAAAAAAAGCTTTGATAGAATTAAGAAAAGGAATTATATCAGATGCTGAAGCCATGCAGCTATCCTTATCTGAAATTTTGTCCCAGATAGACAAAATGAAACATTTAAAAAGGCTTTTAAAAAACGAAGATCTAAAATATAGGAGGAGCTTAGACACCTTGTTCGGTTCGGTTTACGGAGTCCAGGCTATAAGGATTAATAAAGCCTTTTATGAAGATTTAAAAGCGTCTGGGCTTAAACTAATTAAGGATGATAACATAAGACTAAATATCGTTAATCTATTTGAAGATAATTATGTTCTTCTAGACAAGATTTTTGATATGGAATTACATATTAACGATATCACCAGACCCTATTATCTTCAGAACTTTAATGAGATCGATTTTCTTAAATCAGCAACTCCAAATGACTTTAACGAAGTTTGGAGTGACACTTATTATAAAAATATTGTGCATTACAGAATCATTAATTTAGAAAGTAATCATGTGGATGCTTACCAAAAGACCATTCCTAAAATTACAGCTTTAGCAGAGAGTATTAAAGACTATTTAAAACTATCAGATGATTAAATTCTTCCGCCAAATCCGTCAATCTTTAATTATGGAAAACAAAACTTCTAAATACTTTAAATACGCCATTGGCGAAATCATACTCGT
>NZ_JBHNWH010000021.1:0-2310 GCF_046720935.1 Winogradskyella sp. A3E31 | reverse complement strand
CAGTTCCGCGTGGCCGCGCGAAACCGAAGTTCATTATCTTCCTCTTTTTGTATCTTCGTTCTCAAGGCCGAACTGCGTTTAGCAGGTAGTTGGCAGTAATTTAAACAAACCCTATGGTAGGATACTTAATGCGAAAATTTATTTTCAAAAAGTTGTCGAATAAGATAACCGACATAGAGTTGACTAAAAAAGGATTTGTAATAAATGAACCTTTTGGTGCTAAACCTAAAAAACTTGAATGGAACCAAATTAAATCAATTCGATTTTCGAATAATGACAAAATTCTAATTTTAAAAATAGACGAAAACGAAATCGCTTTGAATCACAATCAAATTGGTTGGTTTGAATTTATCCAAAATATCCCTAAATCATTTAAACAATTTGACTTTAAAAAAGTTGATTTAATTATTGGCTCTCTGAAACCTTGTGAAGTTTGTGGAATTGTTGCTGTCAGAAACAATGTTTGTAAAGTTTGCGACTCTGAACCTTGGAATCGGAATAGTGGAAAAAATAAAATGGAATATTTAAAAGAGAAACAACTCGAGCACTTTGAATATGAATTGAAAAACAAATCTGAAATCAATAAAATTGCAGAAGCTCAACACGGATTTAAAGCTGACAAAAATTGGAAATTACACATCTGAAAAATAAAAAACTACAGCCAACAACGTGTATAATTAATTGCTAGTACTCGCCTACTTACGAAAATTCCGCTGGAATTTTCTATCTGTGATTTGTTTGCTAAATTAGTTGCTTAAACACGCAACTAACCATACACAAACACGTTGGAAAACATTACACAAAACAATGCGGAAGTACGAAAATGTTGAATATACAAACCAATTTGAATTACTATTCTTACTTGGTTCAACAGTAGCTGTCTTTTCTGGAATAATATTCGTGTTGAATAGAATTATGAGTTTTGGGCTATTAAAAGGAATTTTAGCTTTTGTTCTCGCTGGATTTTATTTCTATATATTAAAAAAGAAGTTTATAGTAAAAGTTTCAGATTTTGAATTAACAACAAATCAGTTGGAATGGAATAATAAAAATGTTGCTTTTAAAAATTTAGAATATTATAAAATTCATTGGATGAAAGGAGCTGGAATAAAATTTAAGCTCAAAAACGGAAAAACAGTCCGAATAAGCTCAAATGATAATTTCTGTAATTCCGAAAAATTTGTGAATTTATGCCATGATATTGACTCAAAACTCTTGAAATATAATAACGGACAAATAGAAAGAAAAAAGTCGTTTTTCGAATCTAAACAGGGTTATTACTTTGCTTTAATTATATCGATTTTATTTGTGATTGGAACAATTTACAAATCGTTTACGGATGAGAAATTTAATTTTGGGAATTTTGCGTTAATTTTAGTTTCATTAGGAATTATTTGGAGTGGAGTTAAATGGAAAATAAAATAACGATTTGCCAACAACGTGTATAATTAATTGCTTCATTGAGCTTACTTGCGAATATTCCTGCGGAATATTCACGGGTTCGTAAAAGTTTGCTAACTTAGTTGCTAAACCACGCAACTAACCATACACAAAACCGTTGGCAATAATTATGAAAATCTTAAAAACTATAGCTGTTTTTTTCTTAATTGTACTGGTTATAGGTTGTGCAAACCAAACAACAATATCTGACAATAATCGATTGACGGGTAGTTGGAAACTCTATCAAATTCAACAGCAAGATTCCATTAATGGAAAATGGGAAAAAATTGGAGGAAACTTAAATTATACTACCGGCTATTTGATATATGATGGACAAGGAGGAATGGGTGTACATGAAGTCTTGGAAAATTATGAGAACTATCATTTTGAAGACACGACAAAAGTAGGTCGCTACTATGTTGAAGATCTAAAGCATTTAGCCAGTAACTTCACTTATTTTGGTAGATACAGAATCCTGCCAAACAAAAAATTAATAGAACATACTATTCTAGCTCATACCAACCCAAAATTGTGGAATACAACTAACCAACGGAAATATCAATTTAAAGGTGATACGCTTATTTTATTTCCAGTAGAGGCGAAATATAACAATGTACGTGTAGTGTGGACTAAAATAGCTGAAATGGAAAACTAAAAACTATTGCCAACATTGGCTATAATTCAGCTTTACCTTTTGCCCTTCTCGAAAAACTTTATCTTTAAATCGCCTGGATTTCGCAGCTGGAAAATCCCAATGTTATTTTCCAAGCCGAAATCATAGCCGAGACCGATGGAATACATTCAGCGAAAAAGCTGACCAAAATGGTTCCACAACTGCGTTGTTCCCACCCTTTTGGTTCATGTATTCCA
>NZ_JBHNWH010000020.1:0-4984 GCF_046720935.1 Winogradskyella sp. A3E31 | reverse complement strand
CTCCAGTTCCGCGTGGCCGCGCGAAACCGAAGTTCATTATCTTCCTCTTTTTGTATCTTCGTTCTCAAGGCCGAACTGCGTTTAGCAGGTAGTTGTGTGTAATTTGAAAAATGAAACAAGATATTAGATTAATATTTAGCACAAATGAATCTGACTCTTATGTAGACGGAACAGAATTTAATGATTCTGATTTAAAGAATATACCTAATTCAACAATCACTCTGAATTTGGAATTATCAAATGTAACTGACATAGGAATTAAAAACTTGCCAAAACTTCCGAATTTAATCTGTATTGACCTCGATTCGACAAAAATTACGGACAAATCATTGAAAAAAATCGGAGAATATGAATCCTTAAGAGAAATTTGGATTGAACAAACTCAAATTACAGATATGGGAATAAAATATCTTACTGAATTAAAAAAACTTGAGTTTATCTCAATTCTCGATACGGAAATAACAGAAAAAGGAGTTGAATTATTGCGAACTGAAATACCAAAAATAAAAATCCATTAAAAAAAACTACACACAACAAAGTATAAAAATAATTGCTCAATTTTGGGCTTAACCAAAGGTAGTTGCAAGTTTACTACGTCTGATTTTCCTGCGGAAAATCCTCGCACGTAAACCCGCAACTATTCTTATACGAACCGTTGTGAGCAATTAAAACAAACATTTGTGAAAAACATTTTCAATCTGATTTTATTACTATTTTTCTTAGTTTCTTGTGGACAAAAAGGAAATGAACCGAATGATAGTAAACTCGCAAATCCTGCTCTAACTAACCAAACTGATTTGTTTGAATTTAAGGTACCTGACACAATTTCTCTCGGAAAACATATTGGAAGACTAACTAAATATAAGCGGAATAAAAAACCGAATTATGACTATTTATTGTCTGCTGTTGTGAGGAATCAATACGAGAATTCAGAAATAAAAACAGATACTTTTAGCAACGGAACTTTGAATCCATTTTTTGGAATAAACGGATTTAAAACTGGAACTCATAAAATTGAGTTGGTAATTGAAGAACAAATTATTGAGCCATATATAAAAGAAAAAGATTCTCTTTTAGGTATAACCAAATTATATCACGAATATGACGTTCGAATTACGGTTATCGATGGAGATTATATTTCTGATGTTGAGAAAGAATTACTTGCTGAACTGAAAAACAAATAAAATAACTGCTCACAACAATGTGTATAATTCATTGCTAGTTGGAGCCGACTTACGAAAATTCCGCTGGAATTTTCTATCTGTGATTTGTTTGCTAACTTAGTTGCTTAACCACGCAACTAACCATACACAAACACGTTAGCACCAATATCAACCAAAAACATCTATGACACAAAATTTCGAAGATAGATACTCACTATCAAGCAGAAAAAGAAGAATTGTAGCATTTCTAATTGACCATTTCACAATGACTTTCCTGATAGTTGCGATTTCATTTATGTCACTCGGAACAGGATTTCTTGATGAGAATAATTCGAGTAGCGTAATGGCAAAAATGTTGCCAACAATGTTAATTGGCTTTCTTCTATACTTCGCAAAAGATTCAATAAAAGGTGTCAGCCCAGTAAAGTGGATTATGGGAATTATGGTTCGTGATGAAAATAATCATACTGAAATTCCATCTGTTGGCAGGCTGTTTATTCGGAATTTATTGATAATTATCTGGCCAATTGAATTTATAGTACTTGCAATTAGTCAAGATAAGAAAAGACTTGGTGATAAAATTGCAAAAACATCTGTTTTAAAGAATCCGAAAAAACTAAATGTCTTACCTAGAGTTTTAGCACTAGGCGGAATTGGAATAGCATATTTTATATTCATTTTTGTTTTCGTTTTTGCTTCAATGAAAAATTCGGATGCCTACAGAACAGCAATAAGCGAAATAGAACAAAATCAAGAAATTATAAATGAAGTCGGCGGAATAAAAGAATACGGAATGTTTCCAACTGGAGGTGTTAGTGTTAAAAGCGGTTATGGAGAAGCTAATCTGGAAATAAAAGTCATCGGAAATAAAAAAGAATTAAGTGTTAGTACTTATTTGACAAAAGAACCGAATGAACAATGGAAATTAATAGAACTGAATAAATAAATACTGGTGCTAACAATGTGTATAATTCATTGCTAGTTATAGCTTACTTACGAAAGTCCTCGCGGACTTTCTATCTGTGATTTATTTGCTAACTTTTGTGCTTAAACACGCAACGAAATCATACACTAGACCGTTGCCAGTAATAAAAGAAAAATTTTGAGCAAAATAGAAATTGATTACCCACGAAATGAGTTTTTGAAAGAACTTAAAACCTATATTGAAGAAGGAAATAAGCTTTCTAAAACGTTTCAGATACAAATTCCGACTCAAATACAACTCGAAAAATTAGAAAGAGAACTGAAATTCTGGGATGAAGAAGTACAAGAATTTTTGAAAATCCGATTACATTCAATTCTGTCAACAAATGAATATCTAAATGATTTCAAAAATGTAAATTTAGTAGATTGGAATCCTGCTATTAAAGCTTTAGCTGGACAAAAAGTAAATCAAACTCAAAGCAAGTATCAACATTTATTAGCTTGTATTCAAAAAAAGAATGATATCCTCGTTTTATTAGAAAGAAAATCAAAATTTATGGATGTTGCTGAGTATTATCAAGATATTGCAATTGAAAATTCAGAAATTAAAATGAAAGAAATATTTATTAGCCATTCCAGTTTAGATGCTACTTATGTTGAGAAAATAATTGACATTTTAGAAATAATAGGAGTACCAAGTGAAAAAATATTCTGTTCATCATTTGAAGGTTATGGAGTAAGATTGGGAAATGATTTTCTTCAAGACATTAGAAAACGTTTAAATAGTCAAGTTTTAGTTGTTTTTGTATTATCCGAAAATTTTTATTCAAGCGTTGTAAGTCTCTGTGAAATGGGAGCGACTTGGGTAAAAACTAATTCACATATTCCAGTTTTAATTCCACCATTTGACTACAAAGATGTAAAAGGTGTAATCCCAACAACTAATGGAATGAAAATCAATGAAAAACCAAAATATAACAGTCTGAAAACCATAGTTGAAGAATTTCTTGAACTAGAACCAATTAACAATTCCGTTTGGGAACGAAAAAGAGATAATATTCTTAAAGAACTAAAACTATTATTGGAAAATACATCAAGTTCAAATGAACAAGTGGCAAATGCAAAATCAAAAAAATTAAAGGAAAATTTAAACCTTTCATTTTATGATAATATAGATAGTATAATCAAAAGAAAAAGCGAGGAAGAATGGCCAGATGATTTTGAGATGCAACTTGACTATATTAATAGACACAAATCAGCAGTAGAAAAACTAAAAAACCATAACCCAATCGATATTGACGAAGACAAATTCAAAGTAATAAGAGAAAAAGGAAGACGAGAATGGAAAGATGATTATGAAATGCAATTAGATTACGAAAAACGCCAAGTTGAAAGTTTAAGAAGATTAAATGAGCAATAAATTACTACTGGCAACACCGTATATAATTTATTGCTTGTTCTAGCCTACTTACGAAAATCCTCGCGGATTTTCTATTCGGTTTTTATTTGTTAAATTAGGTGCTTAAACCACGCAACAAACCATATACAAACACGTTGCCATTAATTTAAAAAACGCAGAAATTGAATGAGAATAAAGGTTTTTAATTACATAGTTTTTGGAATAATAACTCTGACTTTAGCAAGTTGCGGAAATAAAACTCAATCGGATTTTGTTTACTCGAGATCGGACAAAAAAGTAGAAATGGTTTTAGAAAACAATGCGGAATATTTAGTTGTGGGAAAACCGACCAAGGCAAATTTTGTAACGGAAAATATAGACAACCAAAAATTTATGGTTTTCGGAGCAGGAATTATGGTAAATCAATCCGATAAAAGTGGTTTCCGATTTACAATCACGCCGATTGAAAAAACTCTTGTGGACGGAAAGTTGGAAATACAAGTAACTGAACGAATTGAAAATGGAGAAAATTTCACTCATAAATTTTTAGTTCCTGTAAAAACAAAAGCTGAATAAAAAAATAATGGCAACACCGTATAAAAAAAATTGCTAGCTTTAGCTAAACCATAGTTAGTTGCTCGTTTGCTAGCTTCTGATTTTCCTTCGGAAAATCCTCGCACACAAACACGCAACTTTCCTTATACAAACACGTTGACAAACATTTAACGCAACTTTTCGAAAGAAGCTACATCTATAAAATAAAAGGATTTGAATTGAAGAAAATTAAATTATTAAACTTGACTTTTATTCTACTTCTGTTTTTCAGTTGTGGACCAAATGACGATGATGGAACTACATCAAGTCTTCCGAATTTAACAACAGAAGGAAAAAATACTTTTGGTTGCAAAATAAATGAACAGATTTTTCTACCAAGAGATGCTGGCGGATTAAATATAAACGACCCAGTCCCAATTCTAAAAGGACTTTATGTATACAATGAATATTATTTTAATGGATACAGATTAAGCATTTTTGCTGACAACGAGATATTAAGAAAATCAATACGGATTGAAATGACAGGTTCTCAAACACCTTTAGAAGAAGGTGGAATTTATCCAATAATTGTAGAGGAAAATGACAATATCCACGCTACATATGACTTTTGGGACGAGCCAGTTGATAATGGAGATGGAACAGGATATCAGCTTGTTTATGTTTATAATACAAACAATGAGGTTTCTGGAGAATTAGAAATTGTAAAATTAGACACAGAAAATCAGATTATTTCTGGAACTTTTTGGTTTGACAGTGAAGAAGTTAATAGTGGAGAGATTGCGGAAATTAGAGAAGGTAGATTTGATATTACTTACACAACTTCATTTTAAGAATAAAAAACGATTTGCCAACAATGTATAACCGCAATTACGGCGGATTCGACTACGTCCGAATCCACTCGGAATTGCTACCGTCGGTCTCTGCCGAAAGATTGTTTAACTTT